>NZ_VCDP01000003.1:0-35007 GCF_033949345.1 Xenorhabdus littoralis | reverse complement strand
GCTAAAGCCATAAATAAAAACTGCCGGAAAATCATATTTGTTTTCCCGGCAGCAAGATAGCCAATTTTATCTTACGAGCGAATATCAGGCGCTGTTTTTAGCTTTTAACCTATCTCCTTGATTGTCTTTGATGGCAATAACTCGTTCCACTTCTGGTTTTTTCTTATTCTCGACCTGTTCAGACTGACCGACGAATAATCCGCCGCGTCGGATAGACATACTTCCGCAACGGCTGATGCCCCGTAATTCTCCATGTTCGAGAATATCCAGAGTTTCCGCACAACATGTTCCTTCAACATGACCATCAATAATGATTTCAGGAGCATTAAGCTCACCTTCCGCTTTTCCGGCATGCATAATACGAATAGCACCACCTTTTACGCGAATATTGCCAATAACTTTACCCCAGATCTGGATATCACCTTCCATCTCAATATCGCCCTTGAATACTGAATTTTTGGCGACGATGGTGTTGGGACGAGCTTCAACACTGGGTGTTTTTTTCTCTTCAGACTGAATGGAGGTGATTGGTGTAGTAGAGCTGGCAACAGGTGCCTCAGTTTTTTTTCCAAACATAGCTTTCATTCTCAATTTCATTTTCGTGAAGTAAAATACTAAAGCTAAAAAAGATAAAATTGCTGTTATGGTGCAACTAATATGATGGTCATAAAGATATAACCCTAAGGCAATACCCCAGAGAAGCCATATACTGTATAAAAAAGCGTTATCTGAAAAACGATACTTTTTCATATCTTTCTCGTTTTTGTGGTTTTTTCTTATCTTTCATCAGCAAATATATCTATGAATATGCCTCAGCAGGTAATGGGGGAAAGGCGGTAGAAACACATCGTCGAATTATAACAGTATAAAAAATAATCTAGCGCGTCATAACAAAGAGATTTATAGCGTTATTACATGGATAACGTCGTTATTTAAGTTTAGCCATCCGGTGTTAACTGAAGGTGTTAACTGAACGAACGAAAAAAGCCCCTAAAAAAATCATAATCATAAAACTTAGATTATTTTTAACTCACCTAACATTAATATTACGTAAATCAGAATGAAATATTGCCGCGAAGATACAAAAATTATACTTTTGATATAGATCAAAAAAAATAGCATTCTGACATAGAAATATTTCTTATCGTTGGGAAAACATGATTGATTTTTAAAAATCATAAATACTGAGTAAACACCGGTTAAATAGTGTTTTAATGTTAACTATTTTAATAAAGATATATGTAAAAACTATAATAGATCGGGTCGGCTATTAAAAACATCAACATCGTCCATTTTGTTAACTTTAATCACAAAGCAAAAATCAATGAGTTAAAAATGTATGAAATGGTTTTTAAAAACCACCTATTAACCTTCACGACCTGATATTTATTAAATAAATGTAAACAGTGATCTTTTGATTTATTTAACAAATACAAAAAATACGTAAAATCAATAGATTAAAAAATAATACCTTTTGTATTATTCTATAATATAGAAATCATAAATGCAGGTAACTCAATAGACTAAGGCATCAGCATTCGCCAGTCATTATAGTAAAAAATGCTCTCTTTTGCACCTAACATAAAAATAAAATAATACAAGATAAAAAACAAACAAACTTTAAACAACTTATTTTTCATTGCGAAAAATGACATAGAAAATAAATTAACACCACAACTTTTTGCACTTAAACCTAACACAAATATCCATTTGGCTATATAATATAAACAGTGATTTAATTGATGTTATGCATGATCCATCACAATCTTTCAATGCTCTTTTATTCGCATACATTTTTATCAACACAATCGTAGGCCACCAGGGAAAGTTTTCACAACATCTATTAATTAATAAAATAAATACATCATGTACTCATCAAAAAAAATGATTACTCATGATACGGAAAATTAGGAGTGTTAAATGAAAAGGACGACGGACATAAATCAAAAGAGTATTTGCACTCTCCAATTAGACATACCAGACTTCAATATTCTGGAACATAAACAGAGAGGGCTGTATATTTTACTCGATGGCGAAATGGTATGGAAAGATTGCGTTAATACTTATCACATCACATCGAATGAGATCCTTTTTACCCATCCCGGAAGTTATGCTGCCAGAACCAATACCGGCGTTTGTCAGGTATTATGGTTGCCATTACATATGGAGTTTCTACGCAGTTTTTTAAAACGTTTCGGGCCATTACTGAGTAAAATAGAACGGCAAGATTTTCCTGCTTATAGGCTGATTCCTTTTAATCAATTTCCCTTGCTGACAGAAAGTATTCGTGGGCTGGCCAACTTATTGGCTCATGATTATCCTCCTGCGGTAATTCAGTTAAGGGTTGAAGAATTGCTGTTGTTGCTTTCCCTCGGTCAGCAGGGAGCATTGCTAATGTCTATATTACGGAAATTAAGCAATCGTCAGGTAGAACGCCTGCAAACATTTATGGAAGCCCACTATCTCAAAGAATGGAGACTGAATGACTTTGCACGTGAGTTCGGGATGGGGTTAACTTCTTTTAAGGAACTTTTTAACAGTGTGTACGGCACTTCTCCCAAAGCTTGGATAAGTGAGCAGCGTATTCTGTATGCACACCAGTTATTACTGAACAGCGAAAGGAGTATTGCCGATATTTCACTGGAATCGGGTTTTTCCAGCCAATCCTATTTTACCCAGAGTTATCGCCGACGTTTTAGCTGTACACCTAACCGGGCCAGATATGGCAAAGATTAGCAATTCATCTTACTGATTTCTTTTAACGTGATAACCCATAAATCAAGGTCATCCGGTTTTATGGCAATCTCTCAGATTGCGGCTTTGTTGGTTACATTCATTCACCCCAGTTACATAGTTATAAATATAGCATTAACTATGCTTCTGGGGATGTGCGTCCTTTCCGTCCTGCTGTATCTTGAAAGACGAGGGGGATATCAATCTATATGCGAGAGTTCATCCTGAATGTTGGTAATATCCTGTTTATTAAAACGAATATTCGTTTTCTTATCTGTATCATTCAGTATTTTTTCTGCAATCATGTTGGTCAGAGGTGAGATAATATTAAAATGATCACCATTTGCAATAGAATAAATCTGTAATGGAATGCCTTTCTTTTCAGCGATCATCTTGATTTCATCAAACTCCTCCCAATATGACTTTTCTCCCTCAAAATAAAAAGTTGGCGATTTTATTGAGGTCAAAAATGTACGCGGAGAACGCAATTCGAATTCTTTTGGATTATTTTGATCAAATGGTACTGCAACCGGAATAGTTCCGTATTCAAGGCGTAAACCCAGATCAGGAATTCCCCCTATCGAGAAAACAGCCCTAAACCCTTTCGTATATTCACTAGCCAGTAACGCACGAGTTCCGCCAGTGCTGTGTCCTACTAAATAGATTCGTTCTGGGTCTACATAAGGAAGTTTGGCCAGATATTGCCGGGAAGATTCAATATCACGAATCTCACCATAGAACATCTCATAACGGCCGGGATTAACATTTTCGCCACGGAAGCTTGGGATCATCAAGACCATCCCGTCACGTCTGAATGCTGATCCCGATTGATCATTCTCATAAGGGCGTTCAGACCAGAAGAAATCATCATTGCCAATACCACCATATCCACCAATCAGCCAAATGACAGCGGGATATTTCTTACCATTATCCGGTGGCGGGGCGCTGAGAAATGCAGCCATATTTCCATCTTCAGCAGGGTAATGCACCAATGAAAAAATATCTTCCGGCGGAATTGCAGGTTCTCCATCACCAACGAAACTATCATCAACGATATTAGTTTTAAATTTGGTATGAGCCTCTGCATAACTATCTTCACGTAAATCAAAACTGTAGCTCTCTTCATTACACGCAACGAGTAAAAAACTACATATAATGAGAGTAAATTTAAATCGACTAAAAATTTTCTGCATAAAAATGACCTTAATAGATTCTTTTATTTCCCTGTCAACGCATTGAGTTTTCGTGAATTTTTTATCGTATTAAGGATTTTTGAAATATCACGAAAAATCAATGCGATCTGCTATTTTACTTTTTGTTCTTACTTCCTGCCCTTATTTCTCGCCTTTACTCCTTGCCCTTACTTCTCGCTATCCACGCTATAAAAGACTGTACCCAGTTTTATTCTTTCACGGCCAGTTGCCAGACGATGTCGATTGCTATCCCTGAGGGAATAAATACAACCACAATATTCCTGCTGATAGAACTCTTCACGTTTACTGATTTCTATCATGCGGGAAGAGCCGCCCCCTTTACGCCAATTATATTCCCAGTACGTTACATCAGGATAATGGGAAGCTGAGCGAACACCACATTCGTTAATCTGCTGCATGTTTTTCCAACGTGAAATACCGAGCGAGCTGGTAATCACCGGAAAACCATGTTCATGCGCATAGAGTGCAGTTCGCTCGAAACGCATGTCAAAACACATTGTGCAACGAATGCCACGTTCAGGCTCATTTTCCATTCCTTTCGCACGTTCAAACCAATTATCACGGTCGTAATCAGCGTCAATGAAAGGGATGCCCATCTGTTCCGCAAAACGAATATTTTCATCTTTGCGCAGTTCATATTCTTTTAGGGGATGGATATTCGGGTTATAGAAAAATATCGTGAAATCAATACCAGAAGCCAACATTGCTTCCATCACTTCTCCAGAACATGGCGCACAACATGAGTGCAGCAGCACTTTATTGTGTCCGTCTGGCAGTGGAAGCGGATTACGTTCATAGTTCAGTGACATAATAACCTTTACCTGATTCAGACAATAAAAAATCAGGAAGAGAACATAAGCCCCTTCCTGTGTTTATTGGATAAACATTTTACCCTGTTCTTCTGCCTTACGACAATCTTTGCAAAAGTCTGAAGAGTATTATCAGGCTCCCTATACTTCTGGCAGAACTTGCCCACCATCAACGACAATTGTCTGCCCGGTGATATATTTTGCCTCGTCGGAAGCGAGGAAACAGGCAGTGTAACCGATATCTTCTGGCATACCCAGTTCCCGCATTGGGGTTATCTCTTTAGCGTTGTTGAGGAAATCATCACCAAATTCCAGTAACCCTTCAGTCATGATCATTCCCGGCATCACAGCATTAATAGTAATCCCCTGTTCCGCATATTCCAGTGCCGCACTACGCATGAAACCCAATTGTCCCGCTTTGCTGGCGCCATAGTGACTGTAACCTGAAAGACCCGTTATTTCCCCGGTTATCGATGAGGTGATGACAACCCGTCCGTAACGTTGTTTTTCCATGACATTCAATGCCGCCTGCACTAAGAAAAATGTTCCTTTAAGGTTGACGGAGTGCACTAAATCCCAATCTTCAGCGGTCATGTCTTTAAGGGAATGTTGTGGAAAAATACCCGCATTAGAGCAAAGAATATCGAGCCTGCCATACTTTTCAACAATTCTGTCAATCACGCTTTTGCATGCAGACTGATCTGTGACATCAAGGGGAATAAAATCAACTTCCAGCTCTTTGGCAATGGATTCCCCCCTTGCCTGATCAGTACCAGCGATAATAGTGGTAGCACCCGCTTGTTTTAATACTTTGGCAATACCCTTACCAATACCTTTGGTTCCTCCTGAGATAAAGGCAATTTTTCCTGCTAAATTAAACATAGATATTTCTCTTTATATGGGTAGATAGTTTTTTATGGGTGAATAGGGCTTTTTTATTAGCTTAAATCGAATGTTTTAATTTATTTTCAAACAGTTATTTATACAAGTCCAATAAATAAATTTAGTGTATCAAAAAAAATAAAATACCACTCAATCCAACTTTCTTCTCCATGTATTATAAAATAAGGAAATTAACATTAACTTAACATTGATTATTCTTTTGTCACCTATTATTTTTAAAGAATATAACAATGTGAGGTGAAAAATATGACTCTTGGTAATTCATTCTTAAATGAATATGATGGCTCAGCATTATCACCGATTTTATTTCTCAAAAGAGCCGTATTAAGCAATGGGGATGGCATTGCAATTATAGATGGAAAAGATCATTGGACTTGGCGTCAATATGCCAAGCGCTGCGAAAGCATTGCCATCTCACTTCAACAAATGGGAATTCAGAAAGGAAGCGTGGTATCTGCGATTTTGCCCAATGTCCATGAATTACTTGAACTGCATTTTGCTGTTCCTCTGGCAGGCGGGGTTCTCAACGCCCTGAGTACTCGGACAGATGCGGCAACATTAACTTTTATCTTTGAGAAACTCAGCCCCAAAATACTATTTATTGATAAAAGTTACCTCTCTTTATTGGATAATATCCACTTTGATAATATGACTAAAATAATTATTGTTGATAATGATAATTCAACTATTTTAATATCCACACCTGAACATGAATTTCTGCCTTATGAATCACTGATACACGAATCCTCCTCAAAGACTTTGTCATTTGTTCAAATAGATGAACAGGATGCGATCAGCATTAATTCAACTTCCGGCACCAGCGGACAACCTAAACTGGTCGTTTATTCCCATCGCGGTGCTTTTCTTAATGCCATTTCTAATATTTTAGATTGGGATATGCCCAGGCATCCCACTTATTTATGGACTCTTCCCATGTTTCACTGCAATGGTTGGTGTTTCCCGTGGACCATTGCGGCACGGGCTGGCACACACGTCTGCATGAGAAAATTTGATGCAGAAGACGCGACACAACTTATGCTCAAACATAACGTCACTCACTATTGCGGTGCTCCGGTTGTTCACTATTCCTTGGGGAAAACGGCACAAAAATACGGTAAACACTTTGGTGGTCGTGTTTACGGTCTTATTGCCGGAGCCCCGCCAACGGAAATGATGTTTTCCCTGCTGGATGCTGCCGGCATCACAGCAACACATGTTTATGGTTTAACGGAAACTTATGGGCCGGTTGTTGTTTGTGAGGATAAGCATGAGTGGAAAGATCTGCCGCAATCCGAAAAAATCTTAAAAAGGATGCGCCAAGGGATCGTCTCGAATTTACAAGGGCAAGTTAGTGTTATCGATGAAAATAGCCAATCAGAAGTTCCCTTTGATGGTAAGACAATCGGAGAAATCGCCATTCGGGGAAATATCGTGGCGGCTTATGATCCTGAACGTTATGTCACGCAAGATACGACCAGCCAATGGTTTTATACCGGTGATTTAGCGGTTGTTGATCCTGACGGCTATATCAATATCATCGACAGAAAAAAAGATATTATTATTTCTGGAGGTGAGAATATTTCCAGTCTTGAACTGGAAAACGTCCTGTCAAATTATCCCGGTGTTTTAGCCGCCGCTATTGTAGCAAAACCTGACTCTTATTGGGGAGAAGTCCCTCATGCCTTTATAGAGTTTGACGAAAATAAACAGGTGACTGAACGAGAGTTAGATGATTATATTTGCACAGTAGTGGCACGGTATAAACGGCCAAAAGGCTATACTTTTTTAACCCTACCCAGAAATGCCAATGGGAAAATTATAAAAGATCAATTGAGAAAACGAGTCAGAAATTGAATTCAGAAAATAAAATAAATGCTCATGGAGAGGTCAGATTTATGCTGGAAACTACTCAAAAATATAACATCAAACAAGAAGATTATATTGTTTTAAGTTTACATGATAACGCATGGAAAAAAGTTCTGTCCGGTGAAAAGAAATATGAATTCCGCCGCAGATTCAGAAGAAAAAACACCTTTGCTTTTGTCTATGTCACAACCCCTGTAAAAGCAATAAAAGGAGCAATGTTACTTGGTGAACCTATCCCCGGAACAGCCAGATATATTGCAGACATTGCTGAAAAAGCTATCCCCGGCAATGGTCAGTCTGTTTTCGATTACTTCGAAGAAAAAGATTTTGGTTTAGCCATCCCAATTATCAAAGTGATTGAAACACCCAAAATATCATTGGATTATCTGCGTGAAAAATACAATTTTGTTGCCCCACAATTTTATCTGAAATTGGATGGAAACAAGCCTCTTTATGAGAATTTAACTCTATGCATTAAATAAATATGCATTAAATAAATATACATTAAATAAAAGTGCCAAAGGCCAAGTGGTTGGGATGGGTTCATTACATTTTCCTAAGATCGGAGAAACTAATCCCACTGCTTGCCAATTGCCCCATATGGCAATACATCGCGCAAGCCGCATCAATCAGGGACATCGCAATAGCCGCACCACTGCCCTCGCCAAGACGTAAATCTAAATGCAGATAGGGTTGCATATTCAAATACTGCAACGCCAAAACCGCTCCTTTTTCTGCCGATATGTGGGAAGGGATACAATAATCCCGGGCAAGGGGAGCTATCTGACAGGCCGCCAATGCCGATGCATAAGTCAGGAAACCATCAAGCACAACCGGTACACCAGATGCCGCAGCACCCAAAATCACGCCCGTCATACCGACAAGATCAAATCCCCCCACTTTTGCCAAGACATCGAGAGCGTTTTGGCTATCCGGCTGATTAACCGCAATGGCCTGCCGCACAATAGATTGTTTGTGCATCAGTCGTTCAAGGGGAAAATTTGCCCCTAATCCAACAACGTCACAAGGATCACTCTCCGTCAGGACACTGATAACCGCTGCCGCCGGCGTTGTATTGGCGATACCTAATTCCCCCACGCCAAACACAGATATCCCCGCGGCAATACGCTGCTGCACCAATTGCGCACTGGACAGCAATAAGATTTCAGCTTGCCCATAATCCATCGCTGCCCTTTGGGCAATATTGCCACTACCCCGTGCAAGTTTAAGTGACAGTAAATTTTCAATGGGTTCACAATCAATACCGACATCCACCGGCAAAACGTGCGTATCACTGTTTTTCGCCAGTACACAAACCCCCGTCAATCCTTTCAGCATATTACGTGCTTGTATCGCAGTGACGTTTTTAGGGGAAATAGCTACACCTTCATCGTACACACCATGATCAGCACACATCACAATGATCTCTTTTTGCAAACTTTGCAGCTCACGAATGCCTGACATGCCAGATAATTGTATCGCCAACGCCTCAAGCCGCCCCAAACTTCCCAACGGTTTGAGCAGGCTGTCAATATGCCGTGCCGCTTGTTCCATTTTCACCCGATTCAACGGCTGAATGGCATCAATCAATGAGTTGAGGCTCATAGTTATCCTTCGGACAATATTCCATCTGAGAATTGAATGCGCGCAAGGTAATCGCCCCGGCTTGATTATCAACAATACTGTAAGCGCCCTGTTGAAAGGGGAAAGACCACATGGCCTCTATTGGCAGTTTGAGTAATTTAGCAAGCAGCAATCCCAAAACCCCCTGATGTGCAATGATCAAGTGATTTTCCTCAGCGATGGCAGAACGCAACTCCTCGGTATATTCCCCTACCCGCGCTGCGAAATGCCTGAATGGTTCTCCCCCGGACGGACAGCCATTTTGCCAATCTCCCAACCAGCGCGCCCAGGCCTCTGGATCTTTTTCAGCAATCTCTTCGTGATGACATAATTCCCATTCGCCAAAATCCAACTCATTGAGGCGATAATCACGATGTATATCTGGTAGAGAGAGTATGCTTGACGGAGAAATGATTTGGGCAGTTTGTCTTGCCCGCTTCATTTCACTACAGTGAATGGATTGGAATGTTATGTTCTTCAACGCCTCGGCGATCTGCCAAGATTGATTTATTCCCGCTTGCGTCAAAGATAAATCGGTTTTGCCACAAAAAACCCCATCAATATTGGCTTGTGTCTGCCCATGCCGAACGAGAAAAAACCGCATCTGATTACTCTCTCCATTTTATTGCCAAATCATCTTATTGCCAAATCATCGCCAACAAAAAAACGACTTCCCCTACTTCAATCGCCGCGCCCAATGTGTCGCCGGTTTGCCCGCCAAGACGATAATTAAAATAGAGGGCCAGCCCATAAACCACGAGCACTGTTATCATCATTGCAGATAAGCCCTGCCAATCTCCCAGAGCCATTACCAGTATCGAACCGACCAATAAGGTCAGCATAGTAGACGAAGACGTTATTCTGCCAATATAACTGCTTCCCATGCCTTCGTTTTCACGGGCATAGCGTTGCGCATACATCAAAAGCACCACAGCGGTACGCCCGACAACCGATGCACACGTCAATAAGGCCAGAAGATAAAGAGGGGGATGATAAGCAAGTTCAAAAACAGCTAATACTTTGATGAAAATACAGAAAATCAGCCCGACACCGCCATAAGTCCCCAATCGGCTATCACGCATGATTTCCAGCACTTTTTCTCGCTGGCGACCAGAGAAAAGGCCATCGCAAGTATCCGCCAGCCCGTCTAAATGTAATCCTCCCGTCAGCAGAGCCAAAGCCAGCACATAGCCAATCGCACCAATATACATTCCTCCGCCGGACTGACTGATAGCCAGTGAGATCAAGCCAGCCAAACCGCCGACAATCAGGCCAATCAGGGGAAAACAGGGAACACCCCGCCAATATTGCTGAAAATCAACGCCCTCTGCCCATTTTTCGGGGACTGGAAGCCGTGTCATGAATTGTACTGTGGCCCAAAAGAGATTCAGTTTCATTTAATCTTTACTCCAATGCCTGAAACCATCAGCCAGACCTCTTCAGCCGCTTGCGCCAGTTTCTGGTTGGCTCGTCCGGCAATATCAACAAAATGGCGGGCGAGCCGATTTTCAGGTGTGATGCCCATTCCCAATTCATTGGTCACCAAATATATCGGCATCGGACACGTCAGACTGGCGTCAATCAGATCGATGATCTGATGATGGACCAACACCTCTAATGAGGCGAAATCAATGTCATCAGGTGATATTCCTCCCGACAGATCAAACAACAGGTTAGCAATCAATGTCGTCATACATTCGAGTATAACGCCCTCCTGAGGTTGGCGGTGCTGACGGATAACTGTGCCTAAATCCTGATGGCCTTCCCAAGTCCGCCAGTGTGCCGGACGCTCTTGTTTATGCCGCTCAATACGAGTGGCCATCTCTTCATCTGTAACCTGTGCCGTGGCAATGTATAAAACCTGCTCACACTGTTCAGCAATCAGACGCTCAGCGTAGGAACTTTTCCCGCTACGCGCACCGCCTGTCACCAAAATCATGGCATGACTCCACCACATACCTCACGGCTTTCTCTCAACAATTCGTGCTCACGCATTAATTGATAAATCCGTTCAATATCCAAATGCTCACGCATACTGTCAGCCAAAATGTTGAACTGTTTTTCTTTATGCTGGATGTAATCAAAACCGACATTTTCCAACGGAGCATTCCCCTTGCGCATACGGAGCTGATTTAACAGCGGGCGGGTAAAAGAATTCTGGTCAAACAAACCATGCAGATAACTTCCCATCACCGAACCATCCTGAGCAACAGCGCCGTCAAACCAGATTTTTTCCTCTCCATTGTGCAAATGCATTTTGGCGAAAGGCCTTGCCTGTTTCCCCAACCGTGTCATCCCCATATGAATTTCATACCCTGCAATCGGCTGCTCACGACATAAATTCAGCATACCTGATAACGCGGGCATCACAATTCCCCTGACCTGCGCAGTCTGTTTTTCGCTGGCAAATTGGGTTTCAACATCCAATAACCCCAATCCGGTCATTTGAGTTAAACCGGATTCCACCTCATCCACTATCTGTTTGCCCAGCATTTGGTAGCCGCCACAGATCCCGATAATCGGGATTTTTTTCTGTCGGGCACGGATAATGGCCTGATCAATTCCCTGAATTTTCAACCATGCCAAATCACCCAAGGTATTTTTGCTGCCGGGAAGAATAATCAGGTCGGCTTCCTGAAGCTCTGACGGCTCAGAAACATAGCGCAGATGCACATCCGGTTGAGCTGCTAATGCGTTGAAATCGGTGAAATTGGCGATATGAGGGTATTGAATGACGGCAATATCCAGATAATCTGCTGTTTTCTGTTCCGACTGTTCGTATTTACCGACTTGCAAAGCAACGCTGTCTTCATCTTCCAAATCAAGATCCAGCCACGGTAAAACGCCCAAGATCGGAACCTGCGTCAGGGCTTCGATCTGATCAATGCCGGATTGCAGCAATGACAGATCACCCCGGAATTTATTGATGATCACACCTTTGATCCGGGCTTTTTCCGAGGGGCTAATTAAAGCCAACGTGCCGTAAATAGAGGCAAATACGCCACCACGATCAATATCCGCAACCAAAATCACGGGAGCATCCACCAATTCTGCCATGCCCATATTAACGATATCGCGGTCACGCAGATTGATTTCTGCCGGGCTGCCTGCCCCTTCCAAAACCATAATCTCCGTTTCGGCGGCAAGGCCGTTATATGCGGCCAAAATCTGCCGGAGCAATCGGGGCTTATATTCGTGATATTCCACCGCGTTCATGCTGCACATCACTGTCCCCATGAAAACTACCTGCGCCTTGCGATCGCTGGTGGGTTTCAACAACACGGGATTCATGCGTACATCCGGCGCAATACCAGCCGCTTCTGCCTGAAATATCTGTGCCCTTCCCATTTCCTTGCCATCAGCGGTTATGCCGGAATTAAGCGCCATATTCTGTGATTTAAAAGGAGTGCAGTGATAACCATCCTGCGAAAATATCCGGCAAAATCCGGCGACCAGCACACTTTTTCCTACATCAGATGCCGTTCCCTGAATCATCAGCGATAATGTCATGTTTCGTTCTCCTTCTCCTTTATCCCACGCAGGTATACCCTTCGTTTTTCAGGCTGTGCGCTTTATTGGCTGCGTGAAGAATAGCGAAAAGCTCCTGCTCTGTCTTACACAGGGGAAAACCCGCTTCGTTGTGTACTTTCACCAGCCACGGCTGCACCAGCCCCGCCTGTTCAAGCTGTGTTTTTTGCAGCAGCACCGATTCCGGTTTACCAGAACTGATCATTTCCCCGTTCGCCAATACGTACAAACCATCGCAGATCTGATAGATCAAGTCTATGTCATGGCTGGAGATAATGATCCGTTTCCCTTCTGCGGCAATCATTTCTATGAGCCTCAACATTTTCTGACGCCCAGCGGGATCAAGCCCCGCAGTTGGCTCATCCAGCAGTAAATAATCAAATTCCATAACCAAAGCCCCCGCAATAGCGATGCGCTTCTTCTGCCCGAAACTCAAATATTGAATGGGTTTATTGCGGAAAGTATGGGCATCCACCATGGTCAGGGCATATTCGATCCTGCGCTGGATTTCGGTTTCATCTACTCCTAAGTTACGTAAACTGAAAGCAAGATCGCTTTCAATATCAGTATAAAAAATTTGTTGGTCAGGGTCTTGAAACACAGTGACAACATGCTGACGTAAATTCATCAAACTTTTTTTACTGTAATCCAACGGGGCGTTATTCCACCAAACAGCTCCCTGTTGTGGTCGCAACACGCCAGAAAGGTTCATCAATAAAGTCGATTTGCCGCAACCATTTGCCCCGATAATTCCTGTGACCTGATAACGGCTGAAATCAAGGGTCAGACCTTTTAAGATGGGTTCATCCTGATAACTGAAATGCAGTGCCCGGGTTTCTAATGTTGCTTTTAACATAAGCCGTCATCTCCCAATTATCCTCTGGCCGATCTTCTGTTAATGAAAATCTTACAGATCCCAATGAAAATCTACAGATGAAAATCGCCCTGATATAACTTAAGTTCCAACGCCACACTCATTTGCTGATAACGACTCATTACCCGCGAAAACAGCATCCCCACCAGCATCGCCAGAGAGCGGTAACTTGTCCGTAAGGTTCGATAGCCAAACCGCAATGACTGCGCATGATGGATAGCCACCGCTTCTTCCAGAAAGATAAAAATAAAGCGCCATGTCAGCAGGATTTGCTCGATCAACAGATGAGGAACACGGCAATATTTGAGCAATTTGATCATCTGTTCAAAGGGCATGTTCATCATGAACCAGAATGTGGCTGACAGTGCCGCAAGGCTGCGCCAAAGTGTCTGATTCGCCATCTGCACACCTTGAGGATCAATGCCGAGCCAATATTGCCCGACTTGAAATCCCCACAACAGGCTGTCCGGCTGCCGGCTTGCTGACAATACGATAGCAATCAGGCCAATACCCATAAATCCCACGGGGATCAACAGCCATTTCAGGTAACGAAGCACACTGATCCGCAACAGGTAGCAGGTAAATACGGCAAGCCCCACGACCAATACAGCCTGCCATAATGGAGAAAGTCCCATCGCCAACACCATAAACAGGAGATACAGGGCGAATTTCGCCCTGGGATCTTTATCACGCCAACGGCTCTGATAACTGAGTTTATCGATTCCGATCATGATCTTTCCGACTACCGCGATAGTAACCAAGAATGTAGAAAATCACCGCAGCCCCCAAACTCCCTTGTAAGGTAAACAACAGGCTTTCTATTTCGCCGCTGGCGGGTTCATACAAGGATTCAAACCACGGCGTATAATCCGGCGCTATTTCCATGATTTGTGCTTCAGCCTGACCATCTGCCCCCCCGAATTCACCACCGTGGTCAATGAAAAATGGGATGATGCACAATGCCGCAACAAGAGACAGTAAAATCAATGTCTTTTTCATCTTTGGTACTCCTTAAAAACCGCGAGCCTGAATTAATTGCCTTTTGACGAGCTGGTCGTAAATCAGTACGGTCAGCAACCCCTCCGCGACGGCAATTGGCAATTGGGTCAGACAGAAAATCCCCATGAATTTGAGGATAGCAGCCCCCATGCCCAGCTGTGGATCGGGGAAAGCGACACCTAACTGAACGGATGTCACGGCATAAGTCACAATATCGGCCATAAAAGCGCAGAAGAAGACGCCGACATCTTTACGTACTCCCATTTTGCAGGAAAAACGCCACACCAAATAACCCACCAACGGGCCGATTACCGCCATTGACATTCCATTGGCACCCAGCGTCGTAATACCGCCATGCGCCAATAATAACGCCTGAAACAGCAAAACGATGGCACCCAGTACGGCGACAACAGAAGGGCCAAACAAGATCACCGCCAATGCGACTCCCGTCGGATGGGAACAACTCCCGGTCACTGAGGGAATTTTCAATGCGGAGAGAACGAAAATAAATGCCCCGCACAATGCCAGCAGCACTTTCTGATTACTCTCTTCCCTCACTATTTGACGTAATCTCACCAAGCCCACCGCCAGACAAGGCAAAAAAGCCAGCCACCATGCTATTGCCCACATCGGCGGCAAAAAACCCTCCATCACATGCATCGCATAAACTTCTTGTGGTGCCAGTACCAGACAAAATCCCAAAAACAGTGCGATAGCCGTTCCAGAGAACGAAAACTTCGTTAGTTTCTGTTGCATAACTCACCTCGATAATTGCCCATTTTTGTTAATCAAAATCGTTGAGAAATACGATAAGTCCTGCCCGCTGTCTTTTGTTTCGGAAGAGTACGCGTCAAGATCGCGCCAGCACTGTTCTGTCGGCAAAGTGGCATCAGCCATCATCAGTGCATGTCCCAGTAAATTGTGGCGTCGCAACAAATCACGTATTCGGGCAAAATTCGAATAAACTTTCATCAGGACAATACAGTCATGACTCAGCAATGCCTGCTCTAAAACGGTTTCAGGTGCCATGCAGGAAACGACTGCCAGAGTCTGGTTTTCCATCGCCAATGGCGTAGCACTGGCAGCGGCAATGGCCGAAAATGAAGTGATACCCGGCACAATTTCCAACCCTCGGAGGTTATTCAGACGCTTCAGCAGAAATACCCACGTACTGAACAACATGGGATCGCCCAAAGTAATGAAACCGACTTTTTGGCCGCTGGTCACTCGCTCTTTCAGGGATTGCGCGACTTCATCCCAGACGGCTTCTTTTGCTGCCCTGTCTGCTTTCATTAAAAAATGATAAGTACAGACCTCGGTTGCAGGTGAAAGGTATTCTGCAATAATGGAGTGGGCGAGACTTTGAGCACCTTTTTTACCCGTCGGGGTATAAATCACATCTAGCCCAGAGAGAATGCGCGCCGCCCGCACGGTAATCAGATCACCGGCACCCGGCCCAACGCCCATGACATACAATTTTCCGGTACTTGGTTTTTCAGGATTTAGCTTTCTGTCCATCAGACTCTCTCCCCGTCATTCAGTGCGTGAACAAGGTGATCCACAAACATCTGTCGAATCATTGGATTTTCGCCCAAGCCCTGTAACCAAGGAGTGGCGGCAATGCCTGCTTTTTCCAGTTGTGATTTCCAGGAACCTTCTTCATTTGATGCCATATCATTGATGGCATGATCCCCTGCCACCAGCATCAGTGGCATCAGGTGTACTTTGCTAATTTCCTGTTCTTTTAACCCTTTGATAATAAGCGGAAGCTCGGGATAGCTTTCCACTGCACCTACCCGTGCCGGAAAATGACAATGGCTCATCAGATGATCCAAACAGGCATAAGCAGAAAAGGCATGATGCGTTGTGCCGTGTCCCATAAAGACGACACATTCATTCTTTGCCAGTCGTGGAAGCTGGTGGTGCAACGCCCGCATCAATTGCATATAGTCATTAAAATCACTCAGTAACGGCGCTCCCAGCACCAACCGTTTAAAGTGAGAACGAAATTTTTCTACCTCATGAAGCACCTTTTCATATTCATCCCCCTTGATGATATGCAGACATTGAACTGCGACATCGTTATAACCTGCGTGATGCAATCTGGTCAGGGCATCATGGGGCGTATCAATGTGGATACCATCACGCTGGCGCAGTTTGCGAATGATCATGCCGGAGGTAAACGCCCGAAAGAGTTCCCTGTCCGGAAAAACGGATGCCAGTTGCTGCTCACTGGCGTCAATATTGTTTTTTAGTGTTTCCGGGTAACTGGTTCCAAAACTTATCACCAATAATGCTTTTTTCATTTCGCTCTTCCTTATTGGTTGTCTATACCGAAACATCCGCTAACAGCTATTTATTAATAACTAAGCATTTATTAACAACTGAGCCATCTCCTCCAATCCATGCGCCTGCGTTATTCCTTCACCCGAAAATTGATGATTTGATCGGCAGATCACAATACAAGGCAGTCCGAGAGACAGGCATGGCTCAACTTTTTCTTTGAAACCACCCTGTTCACCAGACTCTTTGGTGATCACAACTTCCGCCTGACAAAATTGATAAAATGCACGATTGAAGTCAGCGGTGAATGGGCCTTTCAAAGCAAAGATTTGATCAACTGACAAACCACAGGATTCACATATCGCCAAGACTTCTGCTGTCGGCAAAACGCGGGCCAGCACGGTTTTTCCTTTCAGGTGAGCCACATAATCGGTCAGTTGCTTGCTGCCCGTGGTCAGTAAAATCCGTGATCCTAAGCCAGCCGCGACTTCACATGCCTGTTCAACCGTTGCCACTTTGTGGATAAGAGGATGTTCAACGGCATCAATATCACTGGGACGGATATAACGAATGAGGGGAACCGCCAATTTTTGGCAGGCACTAACGATGTTTTGGCTCACGAGTTCGGCGTAAGGATGGGAAGCATCAATAACCATTTCCGTTCCCCGGTTTTGCAGATATTCAATCATGCCTCCGGCGTCCATCCGGCCGATGACAATTTCACCGCGAATACTTACTGCCTGCTGTGCTCCGGTGGGTGTCGCCACGGATAAGCTATAATCGATGCCAGCAATATCCATCATCACGCAAATCTGACGGGCATCACTCGTACCACCAAAAATATGGATCAGTGGTCGCTTCATAATTTGTACCCTCGTGGCGTAATCATGAGTCCATCGCGGATATAGGTTGATTGATTGCCGACAATCACCAGACTGCGCATATCGACGCGGGAAAAATCCATTGCACCAAACGTCGTCAGCCATTTCTCCTCATGCTTGCGCCCCGCTGCTCTGACTACACCAACAGGCGTTTCGGCCGATGTCCACGGAGCCATCAGAGAAAATGCCCGTGCCAGATGATCTTCACGTCCCCGACTGCGGGGATTGTAGAAACAGACAACAAAATCCGCTTCTGCCGCCGCTTGTACTCGTTTTTCAATCACTTCCCACGGTGTCAGCAGATCGCTCAGACTGATATGGCAAAAATCATGCATCAACGGCGCACCCAGCAAAGTTGCACAAGCGGTACTCGCGGTAACCCCGGCGACCAGCCGAACCTCGACGTTCCGCTTTTGCTGGCTGACCAATTCCAGAATCAATCCTGCCATGCCATAAATGCCGGCATCGCCACTACAGACCATCGCCACATTTTTGCCCTGTTCTGCCAGCTCAATGGCCGTCTGGCAGCGTTCAATCTCTTTGCACATGCCGGTTTTGATGATCTCTTTATCGCCCACCAGCGGTTTCACCAAATGGGTATAGGTTTTGTAACCCACCACAATGTCGGCGGCTTTCAACGCGGCAATCGCTTCCTGCGTCATCATGGCTTCACTGCCGGGACCAATTCCAATGACGGTTAACATGGATGCAATACTCCTAATGTGATGGTGACGCCCTGCTCACGCAGAGTACGTCCAACCAGATGCCCCTGACTCATCAGCCAGGCCACAGGTTGGGAAACACAGCCTATGCCCACGGTTTTTCGGACAAACTCAGAAGATGAAAATGCCTGTTCGCCTGTCTGCTCACATCGGGCAAGCTGATCAACAGAGAAGATTTGAAACGGGATTTGTCGCTCTTCTGCCAGTTGAATTAATGCGGGTTCTGCTTGTTTTAATTCCACACTGCCGATGGCTTTTAATGCCAGAGGGTCAAGATCATGCTCTGCCAGATGGCGCTCCAGTAATTGTGCAACCCGATCAGCATCTGCCCCACGCCGACAGCCAATTCCTGCCACAATCCGACGAGGAACTAATTTGAACGCAGGGATCGCCAAATCAAGTCTCTCCCGTCCATAACTGACATAAACCAAAGCCTCTAAGTCAGGTAGCTCGCTTAAATCAGCAACGGGGATAAATCCTCGCGTATCGTAGCGATCCTGTTCCCTGCTCAACGCAGGATGCCACCAGATTCCTACGCGCTTGCCATTGACCAGCATTTGATTCACAGTTTTTACATTGGCACGAAAATTTTCCATTTCCCCGTCAAGTTGTTGGGATAACACATCCAGCGCAGCGAGTTGATTAACATCGGTCGCAGTGGTGATCACCGCCTGTCCCCCCAGAATATCGGCGACGCGCTGGGCCAGATCATTCGCTCCCCCCATATGCCCTGACAGTAAGCTGATGGCAAACTGCCCTTTTTCATCCAGCACCACAACCGCCGGATCAGTCATTTTGTCTTTGAGCAACGGCGCAATAACCCGAATGGCAATCCCCGTCGCACCAATCATGATCAACGCGTTATATCGGATAAAAGTTTTCTTCACCGTATTGGCCAAACCGTCCTCAAAAACTGTAAATCCTGCTTCAGCCAATTCAGGAGTGGTAAAGCAATCGAGCATCAGATGGGATTGTAAACGTCTGGCCAACGCCATCCCGCCTGCGGTCAGGCAAAACAAGGCTATGCTTCGACTGTGAACAGCCTGATCCGGCATAAATTGCCGGGGAGTTGCTGTTTCAGGCGCGACGGTATTCATGGCTGAACCCCGCGTCATACAATTTTGAGTAGTGATACTCTTTCCCAAGAAAAGCACCGACCAAGATCAGGGCCGTTTTACGAATGCCAGCGCTGCATACTTGTTCAGCAATGGTCTCCAATGTGCCACGCACAATCTGGCAATCCGGCCATGTTGCCTTATAGACCACAGCAACGGGCGTATCCGGTATATAACCGCCCTGAAGCAACCGGGCAACGACACCGTCAATATCCTGTACCGAAAGGAAGATCGCCATTGACGTTTGATGAGCAGCAAAGGCTTCCAGAGTTTCCCTTGGAGGCATTGGTGTCCGGCCCTCCACACGGGTGATAATCAGGCTCTGCGCGATTTCGGGAACGGTGTATTCCACTCCCAATTGTGCGGCAGCACCTAAAAATGAACTGACTCCCGGCACAGAAACAAAGCCAATCCCCTGCTTCGCCAGTTCTTCAGCCTGTTCACGAATCGAGCCAAATAACGATAAATCTCCCGTTTGCAGGCGAACGACCAGTTTGTCCGCTTTCACGCCATTCACCATCAAATCAGTGATTTCTGCTAATGTCAGCCTTGCACTATCATGACATTCGGCATCCGCACGACAATATTCAAGCAATTCACGATTAATCAGCGAACCGGCATAAATCACCACTTGCGCCTGTTGCAACAATTGATAGCCTTTCAGGGTGATCAGACTCTTATCCCCCGGCCCCGCTCCCACAAACCAGACTTTTTCTGTATCAAAATTGTTATTATCGATATGTTCAGTCATCACTTTGCTCCCCTTGCCCTGAGCCTTTCTGACAGGAAATCAAATAAGTGGGATTATTAGGCTTGAAATAGTGCCCTTGTCCCAATGCCGTAAGTTCTCCTACCTGAATTTCACGACCATCAAGCGCTGTAACCTGACAGGCTTGCAGATGAGATAATGCCTGCGTGAAGTTTTCCAACAGGATAAAGGTCATGACCAAGCGTCCGCCTTGATTCAGGTGTGCCAACGACCAGTCAATCATTTCAGTCAGATGCCCCCCCGTGCCCCCGACAAAAATGGCATCAGCGTTATTATCCAGCGGCACAGGCGCTTCACCGGACTGAATGCGAACCAAGTGGCAGCCAAAATAGCGGATATTCTCAGCAATCAGTGCCAGTGCCTCTTCCTTACGTTCAATGGCGAGAATATCCAATGTGGGATAGCGCAAGGCGGCCTCAATACTGACACTGCCTGTCCCCGCCCCGACATCAATAAAACATCTGGCTTTTGCCAGCTCCAGCCGTTCCAATACCAGCGCCCTCACCACTTCTTTGGTCATGGGAATACGATGACCGCGCAAAAACAGTTCATCTTTCATTGAGGATCACCACCACATTCAAGCCATAATGGATGTCGCCACACCGGGCGACCTGCTCCGCGTTTAAACACACAATCTGTTCATTGTCCTGCGATAAATTTTCTCCAATCACCATGCGGCGTTGCTGCCCACGAGCCAGAATTTCTTGCGCGATCTGGTAAGGGCCAATCACATCATCCGTCACCATCGCGATTTTTTCGTGTTGAAGCAGCCAGTCAAAATCGGGTTTGCGTCCGTGGCTGCTGGTGAGGTAGATATCGTTCATGTCCAGTAAGATACGGGCACATAAGTATTGAACCGAGCTGATGCCGGAAATGATGCGGATATTCTGCCCATCGGCATGTAATCCAGAAAAGTGCGCCGCGATTCGCTTGCCAATGCCATAAAAGAGGGGATCACCCGAAGCCAGAACGACAATTTCTCTATGCTGGTTCTGTTCAAGCCACAACATCAATCCATCCACGTCGGCATTCACGCGACGGGTTTCACCACTGAAATCAGGGAATTCGGTGAGGTGGCGGGTGCCCCCGACCAACACTTCCGCCTGTTTGACAGCATCCAACGCAGCCAGTGTTTGGTTTGCTGTAGAACCAGGGCCAATGCCAACGACCGTAATCATCAGAAGCCCTCCCTGAAATTCGCAACGATGTCGCTCACAGGCCGATTACAGCCCAAAACTTGGTTATCAAAGGAGAATAAAATGGCATCGCATTGCGGCTTACCGCTGGCAAAACGCAGCATTTGGTCAATGCGCCAGCATATTTTCCGGGCAATGTGTTGATACACCGCCTGCCAGCCCTGTTCAGCAATCAATTCAATGGCTGCTTCTGTGGTATCACATTGATCTACCGCCTGAATCAGTTCAAGCGGTGCTCCCATTAAAGCCAGATTGGCGATCAGCGTCTCCATGCGGCCATCAGCAATATGGCTGTGGGTATGGAAAATACCGGCAGCGATCTTCACCAGCTTGCCGACATGCCCCACCAGCACGATATGGCGGAATTCCAGACGTACCGCTTCTTGCAGCATGTAACCGACGAAATTACTCATTGTGACGACATAATCCGTGTCAATCCCCAATTGCTGACTGACAAAACGTTCACCATGATTTCCCGGTACAAAAATAATGCGATCTAATCCACTGGCGCGTTTAGCCTCCAGCTCAAGTGCCAGAGAACGCTTCCAGCTTTCTTCTGACATCGGCGTCACAATCCCCGTCGTACCGATAATCGAGATACCGCCTTTAATCCCCAGTCTGTCGTTATAGGTTTTCTTTGCCCGCTCTTCGCCCTCTGGCGCGAAGATCACAATATCTGCCCCGCGATGCAGGCCGATAACCTCCCGCACCGACTCCTCAATGGTCTGTCGCGGTGTTTTATTGATGGCAGCCCAACCAATCGGCAGACCGATCCCCACCCGCGTCACTCTGCCAATGCCTTCACCACCATCCAACGTAATCGCACCGCTGTCATTTAAGGAAACATGGGCAAAAATCAACATACCGTGCGTCGCATCCACATCATCACCGCCATCTTTGCGAATAGCCGCAATCGCCTGCTGCCCTTCAATCAATGGCTGTTCAACATTCAGAACCAATGTGGCACCGGAAGGCGTGACAATAGAAACCTGATGAATGATCTGCTGACGTAAGATCATCAATGCAGCCACTCGCGCGGCAGCCGTGGCACAAGATCCCGTGGTGTAACCTTTGCGGTACTGCTTCCCTCTGTGCCAAATTGTTCCAAGATCATCCGTTTGCCGGTCGTTGATTTCATTCATGCCGAACCTCCGGCATCCGGTAAAGAATGGCGTTGATAATGGCGGCTGCAATATTGCTTCCCCCTTTGCGTCCTTTTGCCGCAATGCAGCTTAATCCGCTATTGATGAGGGCGTCTTTCGACTCCTCCGCACCAACAAAACCAACGGGCACACCGACTACCGCAATCGGGGCAGATTGATGTTCCATCAAGCGAAATAACGCAGTCGGTGCATTGCCAAAGACAAAAATTTTTTCCCCTTGTTCTTGCAGGGCAAGATCAACGGCGGCCATTGAGCGGGTGATTTGCTGTTCTTTTGCTATTTGAATGGCCCGGGGATCACTGACATAGCAACGACATTCACAATCGTACTGAGCCAGTTGAGTTTTATTGATACCTGATAACGCCATTGTGGTATCTGTATATAACGTGCAGCCACGCAAAATACCGTTGCGGATAAGACGAAAAACATCGGGGGAAAAATAGAGAGTATCGAGCCAGTCAAAATCGGCGGTAGTATGGATCACCCGTTTAATCACCGCTTCCTGATCCGCGTCCACAAAACGGTAATCAGGACGTGACTCACAGATGAGACGGCTAATGATGTCGAAACTATTCTGCTCAATCTGTTGGGGATGTCGGATGTAATGACTCATGTTGCTCCCTCCTTATATACCCGTCTATACCCGTCGTTTTTCAAATTGCCGCTTTGTTGGCTGCATCTTGAAATCCATTGGGCATATCATTATGTTAAATAAGCCATTATGTTGAACAAACGATTATGCTGAACACGCTATGCAGGAGAGCAAACAGCAGGAGCGCCATCACTGATGCCACCATCATCATCTGCACTGACTGCGGGATATCGTCAGGTGTGACTTCACGTCTCGCATCGCCGAGCCACGGCTTTTCAACACATTGGTTAAAATAGATATTCGGCCCGCCGAGACGGATACCCAATGCACCTGCGACCGTGGCTTCCGGCCAGCCACTATTCGGGCTGCTGTGTTGATAGCGATCGCGCCAGCCAATCCGTAGCGCCTGCCGAAAATCTAACCCTTGCCATTTCGCTGCCAGCACCAGCAAAAGCCAACCAATACGTGCCGGTAGCCAATTCGCCACATCATCCATACGCGCCGAAAACATCCCCAGCGCCCGATAATGCGGCGTTTTATATCCCACCATTGAATCAAGGGTGTTCATTGCCTTGTAAGCCATGGCAAGCGGAGCGCCGCCAAGCATCAAAAAGAACAACGGGGCAATCACACCATCCACACTGTTCTCTGCCACTGTTTCAATAGTGGCCCGGCTGATTTGAGGCGCTTGCAGTTGAGAAGTTTCTCGCCCGACAATCTTGGCAAGCTGTTCACGGCTAGCTGCCAAATCACCTTGCCGCAATGCCTGATAGACCGCGTTCGCCGCATCACTCAGGCTACGTCCCGCCAATACGGTATAAATCAGCCAAATCTCAACCAGATAGCCCATCACAGATGCCATTCCATAGGCTAATCGCAGAACCCAATAGCTCACCAGCCAGACACTCCCGACAACCACCAGCCATAGCAATACACCTCCCCATTTCAGGGCGGTTTCAGTTTGGCAAATCCGGCGGATAAAACGCTCAGTCTGATTGATAAGTCGGCCTATCCAGCGAACGGGATGTGGCCAGTGAGGAGGATCGCCCAGTTTCATATCCAAAATAAAAGCAGACAACCACAGTAAAACGGTCATAACAGCCTCCTTGCCATTGTCAGCCAGCGATGGAGCAAACCGGGGTATTGAGCAAAATGGATATGCAGGTATCCCGCCAGCGTATTGCCATTCTGATATCCGCCACTCCAGCTTTTCTGAATTTCTTTCTGTACACCCTGTACTGCGCCATCACGCCATTTAACGCAATGAAAAACCGGAGGCTGAGAGCTGATAAAATCAGAGTAATGGAATTCATGTCCGCGCAATGTTTCCCCTTTTGCCACCAAAGGCGTATCGCACATTGCGGTAGCTTCGCAGTAACCAAAACGTTTCAGGCGTCCCTCCATTCGGCTTTCACCTGCAATCAACCCCACCATGTCATGCCGTACTCCCTCCGCATCCGTCAGGGTTTCACCGAGATACATCAATCCCCCGCATTCTGCATAAATGGGAATGCCTTTTTGATGTGCCTGCCGCAAGGCCGCCTGCATAGAGTGATTGCCCGCCAATGCGGGTGCATGAATCTCAGGATATCCGCCACCCAGATAAATCATTTGGCATTCTGGTAATTGATGATCATGCAGGGGGCTGAAACGCTTGATGACTACGCCTGCTTTTTCCAGTAACAGCAGGTTATCGGGATAATAGAAATGAAATGCCTCATCTTCTGCCAGAGCAAGCGTCAAACCTTGCCCCATGGCGGGATCAACCAGTGAATCGATATCTCCTTTTGGTAAGAGAGATAACTGGGTTAACGCCAGCAACTTATCCAAATCCACCGAGATTTCGATCTGCTGAGCCAGACCAGACCAGCATTCACTCTGTTGATTATCGCGTTCCTGTGCGGGGATAAGACCAAGATGGCGGGAAGGCAGTGTTATATCCGGCATGACAGGTATCCGCCCCAAGACAGGAATACCGCAATAATGCTCAATCGCCTGTTTCAGCAACTGAAAATGGCTGTCATGATTTACCCGATTTATCAGCACACCGGCAATATTCAGCTCAGGATCAAATAGCTGAAACCCCATTACCGTAGCCGCAATTGAGGTCGAAACAGCCTTACCATCTACCAATAAAATCACCGGACAGCCAAGCTGCTTGGCCATCGCCGCACTGCTACAATAATTGGGATCAGTGCCATAGCCATCATATAGCCCCATGACCCCTTCAATAACCGCAATATCTTTCTCGATCATCGCTTGATTAAACAGGCCATTCAGAATGGATTCCGGCAACATAAAAGCATCAAGATTGCGCGAATAAATGCCCGTCACAGCACGATGCCAGCCGCCATCCAGATAGTCAGGCCCGATTTTAAACGGCTGTACCCGAAATTGACGGTTCATCAATGCTCGCATAATGCCCAGCGTGACCGTGGTTTTGCCACATCCACTACCAGTACCTGCAATGACAAAAGCATATTTTTGTTGCATGGGCTTTCCCCAAAACATTTAACATCATGTATTGATATAAAAATTGGATAACTTATCTTCATCCATTGATATTTATCAAATAAAAGTCATTTTATTTCTGCTAATAGAATTAATGTCATCTTTGCCGATGAACTATTCAATCTTTAATTTTATGTTAACAAACTCAGAAAAATAAATGAATTAACACCTGTATTACAATGTGATTTTCCAGTCGGAATAAAACAGATGATTTCTGTTTTTAAAAATACACAAATATCATATTTATAAAAACAGCACTGATTACTTTTGTGATCTTGTTCATGATTATTTGGTTTTAAAATTCATTCCATTCATAAAAGAATAAAAATTAACATACCAAACCTAATAAAACACAATAAAGAATAAAAAACCAACCAATTGATTTTAAATCATTTTTATAAAAACAAACAGATATCCATCATCATCTTGAAAAAAATCCAACTTAAAAAGTATCAACATTGATATAAATCAATTTTATCTTATTACCATTGACGTAATAATTAAACATCAACCAAATAAAAAACAATATATAAATAAAATTAAAAATTATGGTAGATTTAAATAAAACAAATAACACTCAAGAATAATATCTGACTTATAAAAAAGATAATTTCAATTTCAAGATTTAACCCGAGCGATACTTTTATAGTTTTTATTATTTTAATTTTAAAAACACAGAGGTGTTCCAATGAATAAAAGCAATGTATGGCTGGTGGGCGCAGGCCCTGGTGACGCAGGTTTAATTACTATCAAAGGTCTGCTCTGTATTCAATGTGCTGACGTCATTGTTCATGATCGTCTCGTCAATCCGGAGCTTATTGCTCAAGCTCCGGAACACTGCGAAATCATTAATGTCGGCAAAGAACATGATTATCATCCTATCCCACAGGAGGAAATTAACCAAATTCTGCTGAAATATGCTCTGGCAGGAAAGCGGGTTGTTCGTCTGAAAGGCGGCGATCCTTACGTCTTTGGCCGTGGAGGGGAAGAAGCCGAAGTGTTGGCGCAACATGGCATTCAATTTGAAATCGTTCCGGGTATAAGCTCCTCAATTGGTGGGCTGGCCTATGCAGGCATTCCCGTTACTCATCGTGATTACGCATCAGGCTTCCATGTTGTGACCGGGCATACTGCTCAGGGCAGCGAGCAGCAGAACTGGGAAGTACTTGCCCAATTGGAAGGGACGCTGATTATTCTGATGGGGATGAGCCGTCTGGAGGAAATCTGTCGGCAATTAATACGGTATGGCAAATCCCCCGCCACTCCTGCTGCGGTGATTATGTATGCCAGTCATCCCAAACAAGATAGAGTCATCGGTACGCTGAAAACACTGCCTGCAAAAGCAGAAGAAAAAAAATTACATGCTCCGGCGCTGATCGTGGTCGGTGATGTCGTTAATTTGAGTGAAACACTCTCCTTTACCCCGGATTCCATTACCTCGGATGAACTCTTTTCCCAACTGAAAAATAGCACTGGCGGAGCGATTTGATGAATGTGCATGGCGGGAATGTCATTGAAATCTCTCGGCAATATGGCCTGCCAGCCAATGAATTGATTGATTTCAGTGCCAATATCAATCCACTGGGCGCTCCTGAACGGGTGAAGACACTGATTCAAAATAATCTCACCTGTATCGAAAAATACCCTGATATTGAATACCGCCATTTACATCAAGCCATTGCTAAGGCACATCAATGCGATTATGCCTCCGTGATGGCTGGCAATGGTGCCACAGAATTAATCTACTCAATGGTTCGTTACCTCCGCCCTAAACGCGCCCTGCTTCTCATCCCAGGCTTCGCAGAATATCGGCGTGCCTTGCAGCAAGTCGGGGCGGAGATCATCGACTATCCATTAACAGAAGAAGCAGGATTTCAGCCTGATCTACGCCTATTGGATTCACTATCCAGTATTCAACCCGATTGTGTTTTTATTGCCACACCCAATAATCCCACCGGATTAATGCCAGACAGCCAATTTATGCAATCCTTAGTGGAATATTGTGAAGAACAGAAGATCCCACTGATTGTCGATGAAGCCTTTATTGATTTTCTGCCTGATAACCGGGGATTGATCCCTCAATGCGCTGTAACTAAACATCTTTATATACTGCGTTCACTGACAAAATTTTTCGCCATTCCGGGATTACGGTTAGGCTATCTGGTCAGTGGAAATACGGCAGGGATCGCCGGAATGAAAAAACAACGTGAACCATGGTCGATCAATGCCTTTGCAGCTCTGGTCGGTGAGATTTTATTTGATGAACATGCCTATATCACGGCGACTCATCAATGGCTAAAATCACAACAACATTATCTCCGGACTCATCTTTCGGCCTTTCCTGAACTGACCGTTTGGCCACCGTCGGCTAATTTCCTGTTCTTCCGCTGTAATCGACCTGATATGGATTTATGGCATGCTTTACTTCAACATCGGTTACTAATACGCCATTGTCAGAATTATGCGGGATTAGATGGGCGCTACTACCGGATAGCAGTACGCAGTGAATGGGAAAATCAGCGCCTGATTACCGCCTTGCAGCAAGTTTTTGCACATGGCTGAAGCCTGTTGTCCTGCTTCCTGTGGAGAGCTTATACAGGGATGGATATTAGGGGGAGAAAAATTGATCTCCTGTCCAATCAATTGGTTCAGTTGTGTTTCAGTCAGCGAAGGCATTCCCACACTACATGAACGACCACGTATGCGTCAGATGGTGAATTTACTGCTGGATTACTGGCAAATGCCCTTAGAATTATCTTCCAGCCTGCGCATTGAATATCAATCAACCATCCCGCTTGCCAAAGGCATGGCCAGCAGTACCGCCGATATTGCCGCGACCGCACATGCCACCGCCAGACTATTAGGCCAATCACTGGATAGCACGACGCTCGCCCAACTCTGCGTAAAACTAGAACCTACTGATAGCACAATATTCGAACGACTCACTTTGTTTGATCATCTTACCGCCCAGACGCAAATTCCTTTTGATTGGCAGCCGGATATCGACATATTGCTGCTGGAAAGCCCACAGACTATTTTGACAGAAGAATATCATCAACAGGATCGCCATCTACGATTATTAAGATCCGCCCCATTACTCCGACAATCATGGCAGCAATTCCGTACAGCGGCTCAGAAGCATGACAATTACCGCCTTGGAGAAGCCTGTACATTGAGCGCCATCGCCAATCAATCGATCCTGCCTAAACCCTGCTTTGGGCAACTTAGGAATTTAGTCGAACAAACAGGCATTTACGGATTGAATGTTGCTCATAGTGGCAGCGTGGTTGGTCTGTTACTCAATTCCAGTCGCCATGATGTGGATTACCTGCGCTGGTGGCTGGATCAAAAAAAGATCCTGGAACACTACCCAATACTTCATCACGTTAAATTAACTGTGGGTGATGTTCGATAAACATAACTTTATCCTAGCCACTCTGGGACATTTTCTTTATGCTAAATAACATAATTTAAACAATGAATTAAATCCTATGGAACATATAAACCCGAGCCTGCCACGATTGACGATTTTATGTCACTCGACATTCGCGTCAGCAAAATTATCAATAAGTTTTGGCTGCTGTCTGTGACGAGCAAGGCACCATCCTGATACAGTCAGAAATAAGTGTAAACTTGGGCACACGGATGCTGTAATTTTTTAAAATCACTAGATACAGGAATATCATGAGAACACAAAAAAAATGCATGGGTTACGTTGCTATCGTTGTGGATGATTACGATAGAGCTATCGACTACTACACGAATAAATTGGGATTTACGTTGGTAGAAGATACCCCTCAGCCGGGTAAAAGATGGGTTGTCGTGACGCCAAATCCTGAAAGTGATTGTAATTTATTACTGGCAAGAGCATCTAATGAAAGACAGGAAGAATTTATTGGTAATCAATGTGGTGGCAGAGTATTCCTGTTCCTACAAACTGACGACTTCTGGCGCGATTATCATAAAATGAAGGAAAATGGCGTTCATTTTTGTGAAGAGCCACGTCAGGAAGAATATGGCATTGTGGTGGTTTTTGAAGATATTTATGGCAATCGCTGGGATTTGTATCAGAATACGATTGAGGAATAAATAGCAATTTAAATTTGTTATCCCCAAATTAGCCCAATAACATTGGGCTAATTATATATGTAACCCATGAAATTATTTTTTATCAAGATTCAACTTAAAAAATCAATTACAGTATCAAGTACCAATCTATATATTTAGGCAAAATAAGCAATTATTTATCCAGTAAAGCACTTTCCTCTGAAACCCAAACATGTGTTTGCAAGATACCAACAAACACATAATCCATTGATTTAAAACTAATTATAGAGGAAGAAAATATACTAAATTTACTTATATAATTTATAATACTGATTTTTTCATTTTTTCAGAATAATATTTATGATAAAAATCACACTTTCTTGCAAAATGCATTCTTGATCAAACATACGATCGTATTCTCACAATCAGAATGAATTATAAAAATAATCTTTACTATCTATTAGATATGAAATAAAACATCAATATATAAAATAACCAAGGACATGATATGTCGAAGAGGGAAAATCAGATATTGCAACTTCTGAAACGTGATCCTTTCATTCAGCAGCAAGAAATCGCTGACATTCTAGGGATTAGTCGCTCATGTGTTGCAGGACATATTATGAATCTAAGTAAAAAAGGTTATATTAAAGGCAAAGGATATATTTTATCTAACGATATTTATGCTGTGACAATTGGTGCGGCGAATATCGATTTAACAAGCTATACCTATGCCAAGTTAATTTATGAAGATTCCAACCCAGGGAAAATTATTTCGACTCCAGGCGGTGTAGGAAGAAATATTGCACAAAACATTGCCTTATTAAAAAATGAAAGCTATTTAATCTCTGTTATTGGTAATGATGAAAATGGCAAAATATTGTTTGACAAAACAAAAGCAGCAGGCGTCAATGTTAAATATTTATATAAATTGGATGGGGAAAAAACATCAGTTTACAATTCGGTCATTGACGAAAATGGTAAGTGTATAGTCTCTGTTAATGACATGAGCATTCTGGAAAAATTAACCCCGACATTATTATCTCAATCTAAATCTTTAATTCAACATGCTAGTGTATTAGTCGTTGACTGTAACCTGACGGAAAAATCACTAGAATGGTTATTTAATCACTCCAGAAATATCCCCATATTTTTCGATACAGTTTCCATATCCAAAGCGCCCAAAATTCGTCATTATTTATCCCATATCCATACCTTAAAACCCAATCGTACAGAAGCAGAGATTCTTAGCGGGATAAAAATTAAAACCCAAAAAGACGCGGCTGATGCGGCACATTGGTTTCATGAACGCGGTGTCCAGCGTCTAATTTTAAGCATGGATACCGAAGGTGTATATTACAGCGAATTGGATAATATCTCAGGATGTTCACCCGCACTCAATACCAACATCATTAATGCCAATGGCGCTGGCGATGCCATGATGGCCGGGCTTGTACATTGTTGGTTAGAAGGTATGGAGTTAAAAGAAAGCATTCGTTTTGCACAACAATGCTCAGCACTGACCCTATCCTCAGAAAATGTTGAAATATTCCCAAAAAATCGCTCATGCACTTAATTAAAGCCATCTGGATAAAGGTGAATATTTAATCAGATAATTATCAACTATGGTGTGTTGATGTCTCATGTTCATCATTCAGTCCCCCCATATCAGCAACCATATAATGACAAACGCCAGTGCCAGTATACTGGCGTAATTTAGTTTTAATTTATTATTCTTGCCGCTATAGCGCGAAAGTACTTATAGGATCTTAAAATTACATAAGTATGACTGATAGACCGCTATCGGGTGGAGCGGTCTATTAGCTAAATTATTTTTTATCTTTATTTTTCTCAAGCCATTTTTGCATTTGTGCAATTTCTGGCCCTTGAGCATTGATAATAGCTTTTGCCAGTTCTCTCATTTCGGGATTTTTGCCATATTTGAGTTCAATTTTAGCCATATCGATAGCCCCTAAATGGTGAGCAATCATGCCTTCAGCAAAGGCGGCGTCCGGATCTTCAATACTGATACTCTTAGCCATATTTTCATGCATCTTTGCCATTGAATCATTCAATTCCTTTTGCATAACAGTGGTTGTATCTGAAGAGGCGTGATTCATGTGGGAGTTTGTTTGATTAGCTGAAGCGCCAAAAGAAATTGTGGTTACTAAGACTACAGCTAAGGGAAGTATTTTTTTCATAGCATTATCCTGTTGGGTTATATAAATGCTTTAAAACTATAAAGCTTCCCCTTACAGGAAGGTCAATAAACTTAAATAATATTTAATATAATTTACACAGAAGTTATATCTGGATAATGATTTATGGGAATTTAATGAGATAACCAGATGTCAACCGCATGCTTCAACGATATGCTGATAACTGCCACAAGCTGCATTTGTCATATCCGCTTTATCCAATTCCGGTGGAATATTAAATGATAGAGTAATTAAGTGGAAATAATTTCAAGGGCAGATAATTTCTATACAAAAAACTATACAGCAAATTGCATATATTTAGAAAAATCACACTAAATGGATTTTCAAAATGGTAGGAATATCAAAGAAACTCGATCCTAAATTTGCGAAATTTTTGTTCCCAAAACGCAAAATCACAGAAAAAAGGATCGAGTCATGCTTATCATACCACCCACTTCCCGAAATGAACGGCGGCAGATGAAAAAAATCGTTCAAAAGACACCTGATAAAAATTATGCACGCCGGATCATGGGGGTACTCCTACTGTGTCAAACACATTCCGTTCCTCAGGTCGCAGGAATACTTTGTTGCGCCGAATCTTCTGTCTGGCGTTGGCTGAAAAAGCTTAGAGAACAAGGATGGGCAGGCTTGCAAAGCTTGACTGCCGGGCGCCACATTCAGTGGCATTTAGCACGTTATCTGCCTGTTCTACATTATTTTTTGGCGCACTCTCCCCAACAATTTGGCTATATTGGTTCTCGTTGGAGTCTTTCATTTTTTGTGTTTTTACTCAGGAAACATGCGCACATTACACCTTCCATCAGCACACTCTACCGTTACTTCTGTAAACAAGGCATTGTCTGGCGGCGGGCTTCGCCCACCTTAAAACAACCTGATCCAGAATATGACGAAAAAATGGCGCGTATTACTGAAGCGCTTTTGCAGACTTCAGAGAAACACCCAAGATGAAGTTGATATTGATTTTAATCCTAAAATTGGCGCTGATTGGTACTTTAAAGGTCAGCAAAAACGGATTGTGACACCGGGCCAAAATCAAAAATATTACTTTGCCGGTTGTCTTGATGCCCAAACAGGAAAGATCGTATCTACGGGTTACACGAGGAAAAACTCAGATTTATTTATCAATATGTTAGAAGTATTGAAACGCACATATCGTGATACAGAAACACTGAGTGTTATTTTAGATAATTACTGCATCCATAAAAGTAAGAAGGTAAAAGCATGGCTGCGTAATAATCCTACCGTGACGCTTTTATTTCTGCCGGTCTACTCTCCCTGGCTGAACAAAATAGAACTGTTATGGCAATCACTTCATGAAACGGTGACACGCAATCATTGTTGCCAGTTTATGTGGCAGCTCATCAGGAATGTGAAAATTTTTTAAAAAAAGGTTTCGTTAACGACTTGGAAAGAAATGAGAAATATAAGAGTCTCATCATTATGACAAACTATTTAGGCATTTTTAACTGAACCATTTGCTTTAACGGATAGCACTTTGCTATTTCTGGAGAGGTATCAACAAGCAAATACCGATCATAACGAACCACTTCAGGAAGTTATTGGTAAATATTGGGTAATGCAGCGATACATTATCTAGAGGTAGGAGGTGTCGTAGAAACAATTTACTATTTTACATAAGCAGTCAATTCAAACAAAGTTAATAACACAAGAGCTAGTTTTTTCATGATGCTTTATTCTGTTCCTATATAAGATTTATCTGTCTAACTTTTCTTAAGAAAGGAATAATATTTAGTTCGCTGGATTTTAAACGCAAGCCGTTACAACTAGGCAGGGTGCTAGCATACTATGATTAATATTTGAACTTAAAATATCAATATTGTTCTTTAATTCTTTAGTTTACTATAAAAGTCTAAAGAATTGCTTTCGTGATTAAATTTTACGCGATAAAAACACTATTAAAACTGAATATTAAGAGACAATCGTCTTCAAAACGCAACTAAAATAGTGTGCTCGCGCCCTGACAACTAGGTGACGAAACGGAGCATTATTGGACAGGAGAGATTACTGCATAAATGCCCATGGTTTTTATGCTCTCCAGCTCTGTCGCAAGCAATATATGATATTCACGCGCTTCTATACGACCATCTCCTTATTCTATCGTGATATTTACTTGAACTAGAAATGACGCAATTATATTCCTTCCCTTTGTTTGGTATCAAAAATGTACTAACTGGATTTTTTAAATCTTGATCAAGAAGAAAATATATAGAAATGTCAGGCTCTAGGCTACCAATAAATCCATATGTACCACTTAGCCCTAGAGGCGATAGAGTAACGACTACAAATCTGGAAGAGCCTGGATGAATAAACTCCGAGCTGGCATACATTATCTCAGTATTTGTATTTATGTTATACCTATTGTTCACGTTTAAACCAACGTATTTTGATCCAAAACTCGATAGTTTTTTAAAGCACTCAGCGTCATATTGAGGCGCGAGAGTACCATCCTGTAATACGGCATAGACAAATTTCAGTATAACTTTAGCTTCTCCCTCAAAAGAATTGGCATAAATTTCTTTAATTTTTTTCATAAATTGACTCCATTGTAATGGTAAATTATGTCTGAATTAGATTAATTAACAAACTCTCAAGTTGATTATATATTATGGTTCATATACAGAATCTTAATAATTAAGTCTTTCAAAACATGTATCCAATATTTTGTTTTTACATAACTTTTTTTGCAGTGTTTTGAAGGCATCCTTAATTTTGATTCAGGGAATGTAATGAACGCATCCCGTTTGCAAGACAAAAATCACGTTGACATCGACGGTAGGTTGCAGCTCTATATCCGTACATGAACTCCCGCGTATGTGCAAGATAAGTTCGTCGGATGGCGGTCATAACTGCGTTCGTACATTCGGCTTCTGTATTTGCAGACTATTTTCTGCTGAGCCATGATGGATATGTGCCCACCTTCGCCTTATCGGCCTTCAGAC